>NZ_SDPW01000002.1 GCF_004135645.1 Senegalimassilia faecalis | reverse complement strand
ACCTCGCCCCCCCCTGTGCTCATTTGTCATTTGTCATTTGTCACATTATTTTTCGGACGTAGTTAGCGAAAAATAATGAGCCGCCCGATTCTGCAGGTCTCATCCAGTCGAGACACGGGCAAGGAAAGGGTCGATGGAGCAGAGCGTCCATCGACCCTTAATCAAGTCTGGTCTATTCGGTTGGCCGTCGCGTCAATTCCGCAATCCGTGAACGAGTCGGCTTAGATCTGCGCGAGCGCAGACCACGCCGCCCCGTAGTCACGCATTGCTGCATTGACCCGACTACTCTTTGGCACCTGACTGTTCCACGCACTTGCGCTTACGTTCGGCGTTCAGATAGTTCCCGCGACAATAGCGCTCGAGAATCGAGTTGTACCCCACGATGATTTCGCGGTACTGCTCGGGAAACTCCCTCAGCGCCGCAGCCGTGAAATCGTTGATGGTCTCGAACCTCTCGCACATGATGAAGCCGACCAACTCGAAGAGCATGTCCTGCTTGTCCTTAGTCGAGAGCTGTTCGAGCTGACCAATGTCGAAGTTGTTTCCCTCGATGCGTGCTTCGACCGGATACAGCTCCTTGCCCTTCTTGCGACAGGAAGCCGTGTCGTGAATCAGATAGTCATACGCATGCCTGATGTTGTTGATTGGCTCGGCTGACGAACAGCACTTCTTGCCGTCCGCGCTCAATCGGTTCAAGACGTTGATGATTGCCTTGCGTGTCGTGTTGCCGCCCCAGACAACAATGACGTGCGCATGCGTCTTGCGCTGCTTGCTCTTCTGGTCATGGTCTATGTCGTGAACCGCATAAGCGAAAGGCACTTGAAGAATGTCGTCTATCTCGTCCTGCCAGTCATCGCGCATGTTCTCTGGGTAGCAGATGCCCTCCCAGAGCTTCACCTTCGTCTCGCCAGCGTTTGCCGCCATGCTATAATCTCCTTGTCTCGAATGCCCCTGCTGCCGCCAAGCTTGCTGGGGCTTTTCTTTTTTATCTGCGCTTGTAAACCTCGCGTCTATGCGCAACATCGACCACGAGAATGACGAGCCTGCCGTCATTGATGTCGCACAGGATTCGGTAGTCACCGACCCTGTATCGCCACACGCCTGCCAAGTTTCCCGTCAATGCCTTGCCCCTGCTTCTTGGGTCTTCGAGCTTCGCTATCTCGTCAAGCTCGTCAAACACCCGCGCGGCAACGCCCTTATCGAGCTTGCGCATCGCCTTGTCGGCGTTCCTCGTGAAATCAATTCGCCAGGCCACAGTGCGCCCTTACCTCGTCGATGCTGTAGGTCTCAAGCCTGCCAGCACGATAGTCCTCGATATCCTTGAGAATCCCGTACTCGTACTCGAAACGGTCGATAGCTTCTTGCAGGGCTTCGTTAACGTAGAAGCTCCTCGACCTGCCAGTCTCCTTCGCAAGACGGCTGTAGCGCTCGTTCAACTCGGTTGGAATCCTCATTGATGTGACCGCGGTAGCCATGTCGCACCTCCTTGTCGTGTATTACAGGTACTACTATAACACATCATCTAACCCGCCCGCGATACGTCCTCTGCGGTGCAGCGTGGTCGCGGTTCCACGCATCCGCCGCCCGCTGCGCATCGCGCAGCACGTCATTAAGGCTCTGTTGCCTTGGCTGCTTTCTGCGCATCAGATGTTCGAGCGGTCGCGATATTCGGCTTCTAAGCTCTTCCACCTTGAGCTGTATTCCCGCAATTGCCGTTCGGATTCTTCCCGCGAGTCCATCGCACTGAGCAGCGATTCTATCGAGGATTGCGCCGCGCTCAGCTTTTCCCGCAGCTTCCCAGCCCCGAATCTCGGTAGCGATGGGTTGAATCTCTCCAATGTCTCGCGCAACTCCGTCCGCTCGTTGCCGAAGACACTCCAATCGGTCTTGCTCATCTTCGATATCGAGCTTCACGTCCTCGAGCTGGCTGTCAAGCTCGGCAAGGTCACCCTCCTTGTCGGCAATCTCGGTAACAAGCTCTGCCTTACGCGCTTCGGCATCGTTTAGCAAAGCGGCGGCTTCTTCCCTAGCCGCCGCGACGATTCGCGCCGCTTCGTCCTCGGCAGGTTGCACAACCGCCCTATCGACCGCCCCGCGTACCTTGTCGATGTCCACGGACTTGTCCGTGTAAACGCGCTGCGCCCGCGTCTCCTCGTCAAGCTCGATTGCAGGGCGGTAGCCCATGCGCTTCTCGAGGTAGTCCCCAAGCTCCTTGTGCATCGATTGATAGAACGAGCGGGGGCACATCTGCTTGTAGTTGAAGCGACCATCGAGGATGGGCGTGAACGGAACGTGCATGTGGTCGCGGGCGGGCGTGCCGTCCTTCAGCACCTCGTCCTTGTGAACGTATCCGCCCATCATGTTGTCGATACCGAACTTCTTTGACAGGTACCAGTACGTCAGGCGGAAGAACCTATCCTCATCGCCCTTGCGCACATTGTCGGGAAGCGTCACAACAACGTCAGCCATAACGACCGCATCCTTGCGCGTGGCGCGCTTCCCAGCCGCCTTCTGGGCTTCGTTCACGCGCTCGATGCGGCTCTCCACCGTGCCCCAGTTCGGCTCGCCATCGCGCGGCTCCACGCGCCCAACAACGAGCTTGCCGTCCTTGTTGGTGTAGTGACCGACAACCAAGTCGTTCTTGATGCGCTCGGGGTCGATGTTGTCGCGCTCCAGGCTGCTGCGGTCGCGCCTATAGTGGGCGAGCATGTGCCCGACCGATGGAGCCTTGTACTTCGCTATATGTGCCATGTCAGAACCGCCTTGCGTCAGATTTTAGCCGACTAAAGTCTAGCACGTTAGACCTTAGCTGCGCTAAGGACGTGCCCTGCGGGGCTTCTCCGCAATCCTCCCAGCGGTCGAGATTGCTGCGCGTCATCGGCGGCGGCACCTCTTCCTTGCCCGCTCGGCTCCGCCGAGATGGAGGGGTGAAACCCCTCCAAACCACCCCGACGTATCGGTATCGGATATCGGATTCCCATGGGCGAGGTCGTAGT